>DATNPK010000085.1 GCA_036703275.1 Coleofasciculaceae cyanobacterium
GCATGACTAGCGGCGGCTTTTCCTAAAGGATAAGCTTCGAGACCGAAGGGCGGAGTGCGGTTTATCCGTGAATCCGCGATTGGCAAATGAGAGGGAATCTTCCCACTCAAAACGCGCCTTAGCTTCGCGTCGCGGGGGTTCGCCCCGTTGAGCTTACCGAGTAAGAAATACCATCGAGTTAATCAGTACGTATTTATTAGTCGCCATCATAATCAGATGGAGCGAAGCGTTGTGCATCGGATGATTAAACGAGCCTGTAAACGAGCAGGTATTGATGAGAGGGCATCGGCACATTGCTTAAGGCATTCTCACGAAGCGGCATAGTTTAGAAGCTGGATGTAATTTTAGCGTGAGGGATGCTGGGGAAACCCCAGCTTATCCAATCACGCTGCTAGGGTTGTTGCAGCAAAGTCTTGGTCATGCGAGTGTGACTACTACGGAGAGGTATCTGCATATATCCCCTGATGCTGGTAGTTCTCAGTTTATTGATTTTTAAATGATTTGGTTTGAGAAGAACGATCGCGCTTACGCTCGAACTTTATTTTCTTTCCCAGAGAAATTTTCTTTCGGACTCTTTAATTGGCACATCATTAATACTGGCTTCTCGTCTCTTCATTAAGCCATTATCGGCAAATTCCCAATTTTCATTGCCATAGGCGCGATACCAAAAACCGCCATCATCGTGCCATTCGTATTCAAAACAAACAGAAATGCGGTTGTGCATAAAACTCCAGAGTTTTTTTTGGAGGCGATAATCTAACTCTTTTGCCCACTTACGTTGGAGAAAAGCAATGATTTCTACTCTACCATTAATAAACTCGGCACGATTGCGCCATTGGGAGTCAGCAGTATATGCCAGCGCGACTTTTTATGGGGTTGCGATTGTTCCAACCCTCTTCAGCAGCTTTGTACTTTAGCTTTTGCTGTTTCTAAGGTAAATGGTGGCAAAGGTGGTTTAGTATCCATTTATTTAGTTTTCATTTGTGATGATTACTGACTGTTTTTGGCGGGCATCATTTGAACGTTCGCTTGTTATAAGATTATCTACCACAATGCCCACCCTACAACTATTTGCTAAACAATTACCATTTTTTATAGGGTAAGAACTTCCCACACATAATTATCTGAACACGATCGCCTTTGGGATCTTCTACTTTTTCTACTTCTACGGAGAAGTCGATCGCACTCATAATACCATCGCCAAATTTTTCGTGGACTACGGCTTTAATGGGCATTCCGTATACCTGCATAATTTCGTAAAAGCGGTAGATTAAAGGATCGGTAGGAATTTGAGGTTCGAGCGATCCTTTGAGGGGTGGCACTGTCAAGGCTTCTGCTATTGATTCTGGTAAGGCTAAAGCTGTGACGATTTTGGTAGCTTCTTCGATACTGGCACTGGCTTGACGATAAATAACTGAGGCGATCCAAGTTTCGTCTAGTCCTACTGCTTTTTCAAGGTCTTCAAAAGTGATTCCTTTTTCTTTTTTTGCTGCTAATAGTTTTTCGGTGATTTCTGAAATGGGCATAATTCTTGCTCCTGGTTTTAGTTAATTATTTGCTACTTGTTCACTTAATCCGCGCTGCTTCTACCGCCCTAGTTTCGCGATACAAATGGTCTTCCATTTCTTGTTTTAATTTCAGATAATCGGGATGATTTTCGACAGTGACACGATTGCGGGGACGGGGTACGGGAACTTCTAATACTTCATCAATTCTGGCTGCGGGACCTTTAGTCATCATGATGATGCGATCGGATAGCAGTAAGGCTTCGTCGATACTGTGGGTAATCATAATGGCGGTTTTGCGCTGTTGTTCCCAGATGCGCTCGATTTCGTCTTGGAGAAAGCCACGGGTTAGGGCATCTAAAGCTCCAAATGGTTCGTCCATCAGTAAAATCTGGGGATTTATAGCTAAAGCTCTAGCTATGCCAACTCTTTGGCGCATTCCTCCCGATAGTTCGTGGGGACGTTTATTTTCTGCCCCTACCAAGCCTACTAGCTGAATGTTTTCTTTGATAACCCGTTGTTGCTGTTTTGCAGGCATTTTAGGAAAAACAGTTTCCACCGCAAATTTGATATTATCTTTGAGCGTCATCCAAGGCATTAAGGCATAGTTTTGAAATACCATCCCGCGGTCGGGACCAGGTTTGTCTACAACTTGTCCGTTAATTAAAACTTCGCCACTAGAAGCTGTACTCAAACCAGCAATAATATCTAGGAGAGTAGACTTGCCACAGCCAGAAGGTCCGATAATAGAAACAAAGGTATTGTGTTCGATATCGAGATTGACATCCTCGATCGCTACAAAATCAGAACTTGCTTGTCCCGTTAGCTGTTTCAGCCAGCCTTTTCTGCCAGGGTATACCTTAGAGATATGGCGTAGAGATATTTGAGCATCGTTAACCCTGTCTATAGTCACAGCTGAATTTTTAGATGAATATGAAGTACTCATGATTGCTCGTTGAAGGAAACTAATTTTTCTAAATAGGCAAAGATTTGGTCGAGGATAATCCCCACAATGCCGATAATAAAGATGGCAACCAAAATGTTAGGTATGTAAAGGTTATTCCATTCATTCCAGATAAAGTATCCTAGCCCTGTACCTAAAAGCATTTCTGCTGCGACGATTACTAGCCAAGCAATACCCATACTGATTCGCAACCCAGAGATAATATTGGGCAAGGCAGCGGGAATAATTACCTTAAAAATGGTGCGCCAGCGAGATGCACCCAGGGTTTTAGAGACATTGAGATAACTAGAGTCTACATTGGCTACCCCAAAAGCTGTATTGGTTAGGGTAGGCCAAATACTAGCGATGGTAATAATAAAAATTCCGGTTAATTCCGAATCGCGGAAGATATAGAGTCCTAATGGCAACCAGGCTAGAGGGGATACGGGTTTTAGAAGTTGAAAGTAAGGATTAAAGGCTTTAAACGCTATTTTAGATATACCGACAAGGATGCCCAAAGGTACAGCTATCAGCGAAGCTAAAGTATAGCCGATCGCCACCCGTCTCAAGCTAATTAACAAATTCCAGCCGATCCCCATATCATTAGGGCCATTTTTATAGAAAGGATGAGTCATCCAATACCACAATTCCTTAATGGTCAAAGATGCGGTGGGCATTCCTTTAGAAAATATTTTTAGCTTTGCTCCTATTTCCCAAAAGAGGAATATTCCTAACGAAAGAAGAAATAATAGCAACGCCTGGACATTTTCGTTATCTAAAAGCTTCTCTTTTTTGCTATTTTTAATTAAACTTTCTCGAACTATTGTCATGATTAAACGACCTCTAACTACGTCCCTGTAAAGGGATTACTTACTGATTAATAGGTATCATTTGAATAAATGGCTTTTTTGTGACGATCGATTGCAATGTCCACCCCACTTAATATTTAACTTTCTTTAAGTACAGTAATTGTCAATTGATTTACACACCATATTTCTTAATCTGTTTGTCCACATATACTTGGGGTTGAGCAGGATCGAAGGTATCAAATTCTAGGGTTTCGGTACGATAAACATCTTCTGGTGGATTTAGTCCTACTTCGACCGCTAATTCTCTAGCTAAATCCGTCATAAATACTTCTTTTACGACTTCGTCATATTTACCATCAGCGATCGCCGTTTTAACTTTGCCATCTCCCTGTAAGTCCCAGCGCACTAGCTGAGAAGATACCCAGTTAGCAAAGCTTGCCAAGGATAGGGATCGAAATCAATGCGATCGGGGATGGATTTCGTGTTACCCAAGCCATCTTCAAAATTACCCGTTAACACTGCTTCAACTACCTCCACGGGCTGATTGAGAAATGCCCTTTCCGAGATCGCCTTGGCTATTTTAGGACGATTAGCAGGATCTTGGGCATAGCCCGCAGCTTCGATAATGGCTTTGTTTAGCGATCTAAAGGTATTGGGGTTGGCTGAAATCCAGTCATCGCTTGCAGCAAAAGCATTATTCATACCCCCAGCTTGTTTACATAATTCTAAAACTAGTCTTTCTCGCTTCGGATCGCCTTTTCCCGCCATCTTCAGCAGCAAAGTTTTGCGTAAATCGGCAGCATTGACTGCATTGGCCATCTTAAAAGCTTCGGGCTTATAAATACCCATTTTTGCCAGATCGCTAATCATATCCACTGGATCTTGAGGCATATCCTGCATAAATTTCCAGTGTTCATCCGTTGGGTGAAAACCACCACAATCGCTGCAAGTTATCTTTAATCCGATTGCATTGACTCTTGAGGAGTTCAGATTAATCCCTTTATTTGTAGAGTTTTTATTTAAGGAAATTACCATAACTATAACTGTAATTATTATCTAGCTTTTAAGCGATTAAAACGCTTTATTAGTTTGAACAATGTAGCAATTTTTATAAAATTTAATTTAGCTTTAGTGTAGTTAAAAATAAATCATTTAGTTGAAAAACCGCAGGTTAAAAGCAAATACAAAAATAATATTTTTTATCCAAATATACGATTTATTTATTTGCCCTCAGTAATAAGAAGCTTTTGTGTATGCTAGCAGTTAGGTCTGTAATTTTGCATTGAATTAATTTTAGTAAAAATAGGATTTTTTATAGATTACTTTGTAGAGAAATTCTAATTTCAACCTTAGTACCTTGGTTAACTTGACTGGTAATATCTATTGCTCCATCCATAAAAGATACAAATTTTTTGACTATATTCAAGCCCCAACCCGTGCCTGGAATATTGCTAACATTTTTACCCCGATGAAAAGGCTCAAAAATATTATTCAAATCTTCCTGGGGAATTCCGATTCCCCAATCTTTAATTGCAAAAATAGCATAATTCTTGTTAATAGATAGCTTAAACATAATTGTGTGTTTGCTTGAGGAATATCTAACTGCATTGGTTATAATATTGGTCAAAATAGATTTTAATAAGCGATAATCTATTTCAACTTCTAACAAAGATACATTACTATCAAATTGAATTTGATAATTCGGATAAGTATGGACAAATTCTGTGGTCAATTCATGACAAAAATTAACTAAATCTAGTCTATCGGGAGTAATATTAATTCCTTTTGTCTCTATTTCACCTATGACTAGTAATTCATTGGTCATTTGCGTCATGCGCTCGATATTAGTTTCCACATCTGACAGATATTCAGTTTTTTCTTTGGCTGAGAGTTGACGTTCGTAGCGTTTGAGGGAGAATACAGAGAAGGCAATATTATTTAAAGGATTGCGAAATTCGTGACACACCATCGAAACAAAGCGAGAACGAACTTCATTGAGTCGTCTCAGTTTTTCGTTAGCTTTACTTAGTTCTGAGGTACGTTCTACCACTTTCTGCTCTAATTCTTCATTCGCTCTTTGCAGACTAGACTCGCTAAGTTTACGTTGGGTAATATCGCGAAATGTAACTACCGAACCGACTAACTCCCCTTTCTCATCGTGCATCGGCGTACTAATATACTCTACGGGAAAGCTAGAGCCATCTTTGCGCCAGAATACTTCATTGTCAACTCGGCGTATAGTTCCTTCTTTAAAAGCAGCGTAGATATGGCATTCTTCACTGGGATAAAAAGAACCATCGGGTTTTGAATGATGCAAAATAGCGTGCATTGACTTGCCAATTAAATCTTCCATTTCCCAGCCAATTAACGATGCAGCAGCAGGATTGACGAAAGTAACATTCCCCTGGATATCCAACCCATAAATTCCTTCTCCCACAGAATTAAGGATCAGTTGATGTTGGCGACGCAAATTAGCTAATTCAATATCAGTTTGTCGTTCGCATCCCTGTTTCATAATCTTTTAGCTAATTATTTGTAATCTACCGTAGCAATTATTGTAACTTTAGCTACCGTGTTATTCCTCATTTAAGTATTTATTGGAAATAACAGATTTAATTTTAATTATCAGGCTGTAGTCAAGTATGCAAACAATTTTAGTTATAGAAGACGAAGCTCAAACTAGAAAAGTCTTACTCAACTGTCTAAAGTTTGAAGGCTACAAAGCAATTGAAGCGGATAATGGCAGAACAGGCATAAAATTAGCTCAAGAACATCATCCAGATTTGATTGTCTGTGACATTATGATGCCAGACATAGACGGTTATGGCGTGCTGTCTATGCTGCGCCAACAATTATCTACTTTGGCAATACCTGTCATCTTTCTCACTGCTAAAGTCTCTATGTTAGATTTGAGATTGGGTATGAATTTGGGGGTCGAAGATTATTTAACTAAACCTTGCAATGTAGAACGCTTTTTAACGGCAATTACAACTATATTAAAAAGAAAAGAACAGTTACAACAATGCTATAGTTTTACATCTAATACTGACAATTCCAAATCCTTTTTTCATCAGCATAAATTACCTAAGTGCAGCAAAACAACCAAAATATTTGAATTTATTGAAGCTAATTTTCATCGATCCCTTGAACTAAAAGAAGTCGCATCTAACCTCGGTTATTCTCCTGCTTATTTAACTAACCTAGTGCGACAAAAAACTGGACGCACCGTTAAACAATGGATTATCGAACGACGGATGAATAAAGCTCGCCAATTATTACTCGATACCGATCTCGCGATCGCGGAAATTGCGAGGGATACTGGTTATACAGACACTGGCTATTTTATCCGTCAATTTAAGCAACTACATGGCACTTCTCCTAATTTATGGCGCAATAATTCCCAAAATAATAGAAACTATTTACTATAAGTTCAATAATTGTGAGGATAATCTACGAACTCTAACTGAAATAGTGCTTAGAATTTAAGATGAAATAGATAAACGGGGTATTGAGTATGAGAGAACTATTACTGAACCCCACAAGCCACAGCACGTACAACGAACCATCTAGAAAACATCTTTCTGCGATCGGCGTAATAGTCTAGTCAACTAGATTAATTTTGAGCGATCGCGATATAGTTAGTGCAATTTGATTTCGCAGTCTGTCTTTAGCTCCGATTTCTAGTGTTTTTGATTCTTCTGCTTCGTTTTTGGGTAATCCCAGATGTTCGTAACTTTCTTCCTTGTCTTTAGCTGGTCTAACTCTTCGATTAGGAGCATCTATAGGTCTATATTCCTGTTCGATTGCCCTTGTTTGCTTTACCGTCGCTTCTCGGGCTAAAACTTTCTCTTTCAGCTTCTCAAACACTGGTAGGGGTGCGTTTCTTTCTACCTTCTCTAGATTTACTAACGCTTCTCGTGCAGCAATCGCTTCAGGTAAAGTTCAGGGTGTAAGTTACAGAATGTATACTCAGCAAAAAGCCCGACAATGATGATTTTTGGGGTTTTCTACAAATTGACGACCGCAATTTACACAAAAATGATTTTGTTTCCCTCTCCTCATACCGTTTTTACGGATATGTTCAGACTTACACTCACGACATTTCACTTGGTTTTCTTCTAATTAATCACGCTATTTTAATTCGGCAATTCCTCCCATATTTATGCAACGCCTATTTAAGTATCAACAACGCACACTTAATACTCCTGCACCATATGCGAAGCGGTATCCTTTAGGAAAGCAAACAAGTTTGTTTGACCCGCCAAGAAGCCACTGTGACACTGATTTAATTAATCCTTTTGAATTAAAGCTGCACAACGCCCAGTTCTATCGAATGCGAGAACATGGAGAGAAAAACTGTATCTACTTCATCATTGATAATGCCTTGCCTCTGCTGCTGTACGTGGGAGAAACAATGCAGTCAGCCAAAGCTAGATGGAACGGGACGCATGACTGTAAAGACTATGCCATGAACTATAGCTAAAGCCAAAAGAGTTAGGACGCAGCATCTTTAAGAACGGACTCAATTACCAGTCTCAATGAAAAATAATCCTGTAAGCGATGACGAATAAGACTTTTTAGCCATGCCCAACATATGCCCTAAAGGATATGCGGAGCGGTATGAAGTAAGCATTTGCCAATCGCGGATTCCCGTGCATGGTATATCCGTAGGTGTATCCGTTCAGGGACACCTTCGGATAAGCTTCGCGTCCTTCGCGTCGTCCTTTAGGATTTTTCGATTCGATTTAAATCTGGAGAATAAGGTGGCAAATAAAGTAAACGGCAGCCTACCGACTCAATCTAATTCTTGAATAGAGTAGCGAAGGTAAAAACGAAGGGATTGTACAGAATGGCGGAACTATTAACGCCGAACAGCTTGCAGTGGGAAGGAATGCAACAATCAGCGGTACTGTCATCAAAACAATTAATCAACTACAGAATTCTGAAACTTCAGAAGCTGTTGAACTGACTGATGGACACAAGTAGATGAAAAGCGTGATTTTCATAAAAAAGTGGGCAATCATCATGAGACACTGAAATTGCGAAAAACCAGTGAAAAATCATGAATCAGCACCCACCTCTTTATCATCAACTAATGCAATATCT
>DATNPK010000086.1 GCA_036703275.1 Coleofasciculaceae cyanobacterium
TTGGTGCGAACCGTTCGCTTTAAATGAGTTTATGACTCAGAGAAAAGCGGTTAATTGTTAAGCAAAGTTACATAAAAAAATAACGAGAATTAACAATTAAACAACTTAAGGTTCGTGTTGGTGAGGAAAATATTCCAAGTCCAACCCCCTAGATGCAAGGGTGAAAGTGCATTCCCATTGATTAAAGGTGGTATCTTCAATTGATGAAGCGGGATGTTAAAAGGTGGTAACTCGAAACCTGATTGGGAATCCCATCGAAGCAGCTAACTATGAGTAGGAGACGAACTTTCGTTTGAATCGTCGTAATACCAGACCAGCCAAAACAGGTTGATAGGCTGGGAACAAAAGTTCATAAGGTTAATGGATAGGTAATCGTAGTTACCTATTACAAAGAGAAACGAATCAATCCTTGTTTCTTAGCATCCAAAAACAGCCTTCGGCGAATAGAAAGACTCTAAAGTTAGAAACCAACGAATCTTAGGAACGGTATAACCCTTTTAAGGCTCTCATCTTGGTCGAATAAGTTGAGTAGTAACCAGCGCAAGCCTTACTAGGGAAGGATAGAGTCAGAAGCGAATGCTTAGGGTAATGCCTAAGATATGCTGACGGACTCACGGTGAGATGAAAGATAAAGTCTGTATTAAAAGTATAAAAGTCATGAACACGGCAAAACCGATGTATGAATGGAATACTCTCCCCTGGCATCAGCTAGACAAACAGGTATTCAAGCTTCAAAAAAGAATTTATCAAGCTTCTGAACGTGGAGATGTCAAAGTAGTTCCTAGACTCCAAAAACTTCTGATTAGCTCATGGTCAGCCAAAGCTGTTTCAGTCAGGAAAGTCACACAGGATAACCAAGGAAAGAAGACGGCAGGAGTCGATGGAATTAAATCCCTTACTCCGTTCAAAAGAATGGAATTGGTTAAAAACCTTCAACTAGAAGATAAATCCAAACCTACCCGTAGAATATGGATACCAAAACCAGGAAAAACCGAAAAACGACCCTTGGGAATACCCACCATTCATGAAAGAGCCAAACAAGCTCTTGTAAAAATGGCACTAGAACCAGAATGGGAAGCAGAATTTGAAAGTAACTCATTCGGATTTAGACCTGGACGTTCTTGCCACGATGCAATTGAAGCAATTCATAAATCTTTGTCTCAAAAAGCAAAATATATCCTAGATGCGGATATAGCAAAATGCTTTGACAAAATTGACCACCAAAAACTATTAAAGAAAATAAACGCATCACCCACAATAAGAAGGCAAATAAAAGCCTGGTTAAAGTCGGGGGTAATCGATAAAGGCACATTATTTCCAACCAAGGAAGGAACACCTCAAGGTGGGGTATGTTCTCCTTTGTTAGCCAACATAGCTTTACACGGAATGGAAAATCTAATTAGAAAATCATTCCCAGCAAAAGAAGGCTATCTAAACGGAAATTATTGGAGTAATCCTACACCAAACCTAATTCGATATGCTGATGATTTTGTCGTCTTACATAAAGACATCAAAGTAATTATGCAATGTAAATCTTTAATAGAAACATGGCTAAAAGATATAGGACTAGAGTTAAAACCAGAAAAAACTCGTATAAGCCATAGCCTCGAAGAATACAAAGGAAATGTAGGATTTGATTTTCTAGGTTTCCACATCCAACACTATCGTGTAGGAAAGTATAAATCGGGACGTAGCTCAAATAGAAAACCACTGGGACACAAACTGCTAATAAAACCCTCACAACAAAGTATAAAAAAACACCTGACGAAGATTGGAGATGTAATCGATAAACATCAAGCATCTAAGGCTGAGAAAGTCATTGGTACACTCAACCCAATTATCAGAGGATGGAGTAATTACTTTAGAGGAGCAATCAGCAGTGAAACGTTTAAACTTCTAGACCACCTAACATATCTAAAACTCAGAAGATGGGCGAACAGAAGACACCCCAATAAGGGTAAGAAGTGGGTTAAAGATAAATACTGGAAATCCATAGAAAATCGAAATTGGGTATTCTCGCAAACCTATGAGAATGAAATCACCTGTACATTGATAAATCACTCAGACATTAATATTGTCCGTCATGTGAAAGTCACAGGAGCAAAATCTCCTTACGATGGGGATTTCATTTACTGGAGTCAAAGATTAAGTACATACCTAGAAACTTCTACAAGAGTAAGAACATTACTTAAGAGGCAAAAAGGTAAATGTACACTTTGTAAATTATCATTTACTAGCCAAGACATTTTGGAGGTTGACCATGTTAAACCCAGGAATCAAGGCGGAAATGATACATACAAAAATCTTCAATTACTACACCGACATTGCCACGACAACAAAAGTCGTCAAGATTACATTGAATGGCACAGACAGAAGTATTCAAGACAGGAATCATCTCATTGAGGAGCGCAGTGACGAGAAATTGTCATGCTGCGTTCTGTAGTCGAGTTAAGAAGGTGACTTCTTAGCTTAGATAACAGGAGGTTGCGAATTTGATTCGCACAAGGAATTTCGGAGATGCCAAATAGACTGCTGGCATTATCTCGTCCTTTTTGACTTTTCATCAAGCGTTGATGGTCTAAAAAAGACCTTGATTGCAGAAAACAAGCGGAAACCGCACTCAAAAGAGCTTCTTTGACCTTATATTTCCTATTATTGCTCGGCTTTCTTTCATCTGGTAGGTCATCTAACTCGGTAGTCAGCATCTTCAGTACCCACTGCATCCTGATGGTTTCAGTCATACTGCTACTTTCCTCAAAGTTAATACCTTTTAATTTCTCAATTTGATACCTGAATCCTTACATAAAAGCATAGTTCACCAGCTTTTGCCATTTGCTTATAGCGATTAATCCTAAAGCTCAAATAGATAATTTAAAATAAGTGCGTTATTATGTGGACGCAATTTAAAAAGTGCTGATATATGGGTCAAGTTATTGCGATAGCTAATCAAAAAGGCGGTACGGGAAAATCATCTTGTGCGGTACACCTATTACATTGGTGTAGTCAAAAAGGAAGTACTTTACTCATCGATGCTGACGCTCAAGAAAGCAGTACTCGTTGGGTACAAGGTAAAGATTACAATAGCCGAGTAGAGCAAGATCCAGAAGAACTATTTGAATTAGCTCAAGATCAGGCAGATAATTATCAATTTCTAATTATTGACTGTCCTGGCAGTTTGGGGGAAGTTACCAAAGCTGCAATATATTGCGCGGATATAGTTTTAATTCCCGTACAGCCTGGAGTTTTAGACGTTGATAGTGCCAACAAGACATTTCGCCATATTAAACACGCTCAGAAAATTAGAAAAGATGGTACTCCCACTGGTTTAGCGTTTATCAGCAGAGCCATAAAAGGAACTCGCGCTTTAGCTGAAGCCAAAGAATATTTACAGCAGCAGCCCCATATTACTCTTGCCGATTCAGTTATTTATCAACGGCAATTAATTCAAGATGCTCCTGCTAGTCGTTCGACTGCATTTACCATGCAGGGAACAATCGCCAAAGAAGTAGCCAATTTTTATAATTCTTTATTTGAAGAAGCTTTATCAATCTATGCCTAGAAAACGTCCTCAATTTAAAGACTTTCTCGACTCAGAACCCGCTATAGAGAGTTCGCCATTTATAGCAATCGATGATATTGTTCTACCTAAATCTCAGGTTAGACAATACTTCGATCCCCAAAAGCTAGAACAGTTAGCAGAATCTATTGAACAGCATGGGGTCATAGAACCTTTGTTAATCACATCTAAAAATGAATTAATTGCTGGAGAAAGAAGGTTAAGAGCGTCAAGGATAGCTGGTTTAACTCAATTGCCAGTGATGGTTTTGGATGTTTCAAGTTCTGAAGCGAAAACTCTTGCCATTGTAGAAAATCTTCAGCGAGAGGATTTGAATCCAGTGGAAGAAACTGAAGGAATTTTAGAGCTTTTACAACTAAAGTTGGAGAGAGAAAGAGATGAGATTATTTCCCTACTTTATAAGATGAACAAAAAAGATGATAACGTTATCATCGCCGATTGCGAAGCGATCAAAAATACGTTCAATAGCTTGGGAAAGCTTAAGTGGGAGTCTTTTGTAATTAATCGCTTGAGACTGCTCAACTTACCTGAATCAATTTTGTCGGCTATCAAACAGGGGAAAATAGAATACACAAAAGGAATCACAATTGGACGAATTAAAGATTCAGAATTTAGAGATAAGCTGCTTGATGAAGCGATCGCCAATAATTTATCTCTCAAAGAGATAAGGGAGAAGATAGCCCAATGCAAAAACCAGATCTCTACTAATTACTCTAATTTATCTACGGATGAGTTAATTCAAGATTTGCGCCAATCCTATCAAAAATTTTCTAGAAGCAAGAAAATTTGGTCAGACAAGAAAAATCGAAAAAAGTTAGAAGTGTTGTTGAAGCAATTAAAAGGTCTAATTAAAGAATAGGGGGAGTACTTTTTTAGGGCGACCACATCTAAATCAGAAGATAAAAGCAGTTAGGCTATCTGATTTGGCTGGTTCTTCGTAAGGGAGAAGCAGCTTTTTTTTGTTGAGGTGACAGTATCAATATTTAGTGGTGATGGTCATCACCCGATAGCGAGAAGAGCAAATTTATACTGGCTTTATATTCAACCAAGGAGCCATGACAATGAATAAGCAAATATCTTCAGTTCTACTAGCTACAAGCCTTTTT
>DATNPK010000087.1 GCA_036703275.1 Coleofasciculaceae cyanobacterium
TGAAAGAGGACACTGTAGACATTTAGGATTTCTAGCAGTACAAACTTTAGCTCCAAAGTCCAGTAAAGTTAGATTCCAACGTCCCACTTCCGATTGGGGTGCAATTATTTCTGCTGCATTCTGGAGGATTAAAGAGCGAGATTTAACCCTTCCTCCTTTAATGCCAAAGAACCGTTCGAGAATACGAGCGACGTTAGTATCTAACACTGCTGCTGGTCGCTCGAATGCCTGAGAAAGTATCGCTCTGGCAGTGTACTTGCCGATACCTGGAAGCTTTAATAGTTCTGTTTCTGATTGGGGTACTTTTCCCTCATATTTCTCAATAATAATCTTGGCTGTTTCGGATAATCTTTCTGCTCTGAAGAATAACCCTAATGGTTGCAGCAGTTTAGCTATGTCTTCTACATCGGCGCTCGCCAGCCGCTCTAGTGTAGGATACTCAGTTAGAAAGGCTTCATAGATAGGTGCGACTGTATCTGCATCGGTTCTCTGTATTAAGAATTCGGCAACCAGGATGGAGTATGGGTCTGTAGTCCTGCGCCAGGAATAGTCTCTTAAGTTACACTTTGCCCAAATTAAAAGGCGATCGCAAAAAGGACAAACAAGATTAGTTTTGCCCGAAATTACCTCTTCAATAGTTATCAGTTCGCCTTCGGGGTTGACTCCGTATTTTAACTGCCACATTAATTAAGGGTAGTCCTGTAAAAGTAATGATTTAGAATAAGAATTGATATTTAAGAACTTTTTCCAATGCCGATTTGCCCAAGCTGTTATTCTACAAAAATTGTAAAAAATGGTGGCATTCACAACGGAAAACAGAGGCTAAAATGCACTGAGTGTCATCGTCAATTTATTGAAAATCGACAGAAAATTATGATTAGCCAAGAAAAAAGAGATTTAGTAGATAGATTGCTTTTGGAAAAAATTTCCTTGGCTGGAATTGCTCGCTCAGAAAAGGTTTCTCAAAAATGGCTTCAAACCTACGTTAATGATAAATATTTACTTATACCAAGAGTCGTCAAAGCAGCACAAAAAAAAGGAAAATTGACGATTCAGTGTGATGAATTATGGTCGTTTGTGGACAACAGAGCTAACAAACAGTCCTAATGGATACCGCTTCGCGACGCGCAGCTAGTCCTAAAGGATATGCGAAGCGGTATGCTTTAGCATTTGCGAAGCATATCCTTTAGGGCATATGGGCTTGGCTAGCTCTTGATACCAAGACTGGCGAAATTGTTGGGGTTCATATTGGCGATCGCGATGAATTGGCAGCTCGACAATTATGGAAAAGCTTACCTCCCGTCTATCGACAATGTGCGGTTGCTTATACAGATTTCTCGAATGCCTATGGAACAGTATTACCTAGTAAAAGACATCGCGCAGTAGGAAAAGCGAAACAACGCGGTCTTGGAGGTTTCCACCAAACTAAGCGGGGCAAGCACCCAACTATGCGGTACGACACGAAGTTATATCCGAAGGTGTATGCTAAAGCACTAGCTTCGCGTCGTCCTTTAGGAGTCCTTTAGGGCAAGCCCCATGAGCGATTGTTTCAAGAAGAAACGGGGAAAACGATCTACATTGAAAGATTTAACAATACGCTCAGGCAAAGAGTATCCCGCTTAGTGCGAAAAACTTTATCGTTTTCAAAATCGCTAGAAAATCATATAGGTGCTATCTGGTATTTTGTACACTACTACAATGCTTCATTACCTCTTTAGCACTACCGATGATTCTATGCCCAGTCGGATTACAGCTACACTGCTGGGTTTGGCAGCAGAAATCGAACGAGAATTAATTTCGATGAGAACTACTGAAGCTCTAGCCAAACGCAGATCAGGCGTGTAAGTAGCAACTATACAATAACCCCCGTTAAGAGAAATTATTTGGTGTACCAATTAAACTTTCTGAGAATTAGACCTCTCAAACCATTAAAAACTTGTTATAAATTTCTGTACCAAATAAACTAAGGTTTAATTAATACGCTATATGCGCTCGCCAAATATGCTTCTAGAACGCATAGAGGGTATTAATTTTAGCCTTAGAGTATTATTTTGTAAACTTGCTACTTACACGCCTGTAACGCCAAGCAGACACTATTACCTTAACTGTACCTAATCTCACTTACCTATTCGCCAGAAATTATTTTATACTTTATTACTGCTAAATTACTACTAGTTAAGCCAAGACTAGCTAATTACAAATAATTCTAATTCAACAATCTGATAACTTAGGTATGTAGGTAGAACTTATGAGCCTGGAAAAATCGTTTATTACTGATGAGCAGTTTGTAAAAGTTCGTTGTAGCACTGACAGTAGAACTCATTATTTTGAGGCTACTGGTTCAATGTATGCCCAGCCATTAGATCGAGACGAACCAGCCCACTTATTTGACTTTTTAGGTGTTGATATCTCACGCTGTATTCAAGATGAAGCCACCTCACGTTGGACACTTGTAAGCCGTAAATTCTCCCTTTATCTTGACCCACAAACAAGTCAGCTTCTACGAAATTGGCGTAACCCTTGGACTGGTGAAACAATAAATGTTATCCATCGCTCTTATGACTATCAGGAATTTCAAAT
>DATNPK010000088.1 GCA_036703275.1 Coleofasciculaceae cyanobacterium
TGAGTGGGAAGATTCCCTCTCATTTGCCAATCGCGGATTCACGGATAAACCGCACTCCGCCCTTCGGTCTCGAAGCTTATCCTTTAGGAAAAGCCGCCGCTAGTCATGCACGGGCAACGCTTCCTCGCGCTTCTCAAACTCTTTTACCTGCTGCCATAACGCAGAAGGTATCAACACCACACGGGTTTTACTACCCTTAGCAAACACCGTAGCTTTACCGCCGTCACCATGCTTTTTAAAATCATCCCAAGTTAAACCGATCGCCTCACTAACTCTCAACCCACAGCCGTACATTAGAGATAGCATCAGGCGATTGGCGAAGCTTAGCCAAAGGCATCGCGCTCATTCTTCACCCCATACTTAATCAATCCTTGCACCTGGGATACATCTAAAATCTGATCGGCTAAATTCTCCTTGGCTTTGGGAGACTTAAGGAAACTGCCCACATTTAAAGTTAAATACCCAGTCTTTACCCCAAAGCTAAACAGAGACTTAATTAACGTGAGTTCGGGTTAAGCAGATGCAGTCAAAGCAAAGTGATCGACGGCAACAGAAGGTTTTTTGTCACGGTGGCAATAAGCAATCAATCCACTTAACAAATTAACGATGAAGTTGCTAGGTGAACGATGGCGACTATGCTCAATCTGGCAAATATGTTTCAACTGTTCAATTACTGATTCAATCACTGCTCTTTTACGTAACAATTGTTTATCAGATAATTCCATGAGTTTATTGTTCATATTCTTTTTGAACTTAGTCACTAAGATAATTCCCGAAGTTCTCAAATCACGAGCTAAAGTTTTTGAGATGTAACCTTTATCTCCATATAAACTTACCTAATTGACCTTGAAGCATTTGTCGAACTGGTTTTCGAGCGTCAGTATTTCCAGCCGTCAGAACAATATTTAATAATTCACCTCGATCGTTAATCGCTAAATGAAATTTAAATCCGTAAAACCAGTCAACAGAGGTTTTACCTCTTTGAGCTATTCCATTAAAGACGCGGTGACAGAAAATACGTCGGTTGTGACAGACTTTCAAACTAGTTGAATCGATGAATCCAATTCCTGTACTAGTTCCTAATTGAGAGCGCAAATAAGTCATTAAAGGAATAACTGTACTTGGAAGCCATTCGATAAAGCGATGATAGCTGACTAGACAGGAGAAAGATGAAATGCTACTGTTATAGTCATGATTTCGCTCAGGCTGAGTTTTCTCTGGCGATGCCTTCGGAGTACGCGCAGCGTAATCGCGACGACGTTGACCACTTGCTAGCAGTTGGTTTCGCCATGCTGGTTCAAATTTAAGGCAAAAATCATCAATAGGGCTAAACAATTCTGTCTTTACTATACATAGAGCAGACTTACTGAAAAGTGTAGTTACTTTCAGCTTACTATCTGTGACGCGAAGCTAATCCTTTAGGGCTCTTTTTCTTATCCCGAACTCACGTTATTTACTAAAACTTTGTTCGCCACAGTGGTAAGCTTAAATCGAGCCTTTAATCCGCGCTTCCATAGCTGCAAATCCTTTAATTTCACTTCAGATAAAGATTTAGCAATGAATTCGATGAACTTAGACTATGTGGTCAATTAATCCGAGTCAATCGGCTTGAAATCATATCCCGTACCAGAAGAATTCCCTGGTTGTATTTTAACTAAAGTTCCCTTAATCAGGCGATCGCCAGAAGGTTGAAAAGTAATTTTGCCTAAAACTCCTGAAACAGCAAAACCAGGATTAGCCAAAGTTTGCTGTAATTGTTGGCGAGTAGTAGACGAACTCAAACCAGTGATTAAAGCTTTAGTTGCATCATAGGCTGTAGCAGTACGCCAACTTCCTTCCATGCCCCATAACTCTATAGCATTTTTATTAAAGGCAGAGTGGGCTGTGGAGTTTGGATGCCAAGCAGTAGGAAGCACCATGCCGTTAACATCCGATTGTCCAATGTTCAAAGTTTCATAGGTATACATTGAATGATTACCCAACATAGTCAACCGATTTTGATTAGCTCTGCTTACCTCTAAAGCTTGATTAATTTTGTCTACTGAGGGAATCAACAACAGAGCTTCCGAGCCATTTGCGATCGCTTTTGCAGGTATCTCATCAGGATTAAATTTTTTACTACTAAAATCACACTCAATATTAGAAACTTCTCCTCCTAATTCAAACACAGCTAAAGAAAATTCATCTTTAAAAGATATGCTAGCTGGCGAGCTAGAGTCAGCACAAACTGCTATTTTCTGTCGGCGAATATTATCTACAGTATACTGAGCCAAAGTTTCAGCTAATACTCTAGAGCTGGGGGTAGTTCTAAAGATGTAGCTACCTGCTTGAGACAATTCTCGGGCAACACTGGTAGGAGAAATCATCACTAAATTTCCCTGCTGATATATTGGTGCTGCCGCAATGGAAGCATCACTTGAATTATGTCCGACTACTCCCAAAATCTCTGGATTAGCGACAAAATTAGCCGCAATTTGTTGAGCAACTTCTGGTTCATTATCATCATTGGCAATTTGAACTTGAACTAGTTTGTTGACGCCATCTTGCTCGATGCCACCTTGCTTATTGATTTCGTTTTGGGCTTGGGATACGCCGCGCAATATTTCCTTAGCAACATCAAGACTTCCCCCAACGGGAATACTTACGCCAATTTTGATGGTTTCAAAATAATCGATCGCTGCCAAAGAATTATTTAAATAAATCAAAGCTTCTGGATCGTTAGGATAAGCTTTTAAAGAATTAGCAAATTGAACCTGTGCTTTAAAAAAATCACCCGCAGCAAACTTTTCAACTGCGAATTGTTTATCGGGATTATTATCGGCACTAATCAGAATGTTTTCGCCCAAACTCAATCTCTGTTCAATTTCAGAGTTTTCCTGGTTTTGATTTCTAGTTAGCCAACGCTCCATCAGAGTTTTTGATTTGCTTGAAGCTAAATTAGAACTTTCTTTTTGACGATTGATTGACCAGATAGTTAGCAAAATGGCAATGAGTATACCAAAAACGATAATTTTTCTACTTGTCAAGTGATTTTGTTGGTTACTCATAGATTTTTCCCGTTCACTCGGAGGTAGTTGTTTCTGGGGACGAAGATCTGCCACAGCTTTTTTTGACTAAGTGATATTGTTGGTAAATAATGCTACTTCTTTCTACTAAAGTTTTTCAATAATTTAACGTTATGGCCAGGGAAAGTTAGAGGAAATCATCAATAAAACCAACTGTATTATTTGCACGAAAGCTTTTATGCTGTTCTTAATGCAATAAGCAAAAGATCTTAAAACTACTGCATGGTTTCACAACAAATTTCAGAACTAGTTGCTCGGACTTTGGGGCAAAACTCTTTGCCTGAGTAAACACAAGGCATTAGACTTGTCCAAGAAATAAATTCATGAGAAAAAAGTCCTAAAGGATTAGCTTCGCGTCACGGTAGTAAAACGACATTTAGGTAACCGTCTTGTCAAATTCACTTGATTATATCCAAAAATATCGAGAGCGAACAAAAAGAATATTAGGCATTAGTTATTAACAATGGCAACAATTGAGCGAAAAGGCGATCGCTGAGCAACAAGAAGATAATAAGCAAATATCTCGTCAAAGAATTTTCATTGAACATTTAATTCGTCGTCTTAAAATCTTCCGAGTTGCTGCCGATAAATTTGGTAGTGTAGCAATAGTGTTGACAAGATAAGAAGATTAAAGATTTTTGTGTCCTGTCTAGCAAGTTCGCGATCGCCTTTTTCTTGGTTCACCAAAAGTGTGCAAGACCCCTTATTATGAGCCAAAAGCGTTAGTTTTTGCAAGCCACTAGAATTACTCTATATTACAAATCTCTCAAAGGAGCATTATTTGGTGATAAGGAATTAGAAGGTGTGCTTGGGAAAGATTCGCTGTTGTCATCTAAATCTCGCAATGATTCTGATGAATCTTGGTCGACGCGAATTGTTGGTTTAGGCTCGCCAATAACAGGCATATTAACTTTGGTTGTTTCAGGAATAGGAACTTCTGTGATTTCTGGGGTAGGAGCGATCGCTTTAGTTTTTTCTGCTTCAGGAGGAGTCGCAACGTCAGTAGAGGCCGTCTCGGCAATTCCTTCTTCCGCTTGAGAGATAATTGCTTTCGCCTTTTCCTGCCAATACATTGTAGGAGATGAGTCTTTAACTTTGATAGCTTGTTGTTTGGCGTACACCCATTTTTCTTCACTCAAGGCTTTTTCAGCAGTGGTCATAATTGCTTCATTAGTTTCCGACTCTGCTTTCCAAGAGTCTTTAAGATCGATAACCCTAGATCTGACGGTACTGTCTTGGGGGATTTGCTTGACTGTCTCAAACGCTTCTTCAATATTTCCGTCTTGTTCGTAGAGTTTAGTTGCCTGTTCTAATAGCTGCTCTGACCACAAATCAACTTGTTGTTGAATTTCTGCATCTATAGAAGTGTTTTTCGGTAGAGTTTTGGCGATCGCTAAGGCTGCGCCATACTTAATATCTTCTGCCTCTACTTGGGCTTGAGCTAGACCACACTGAGCTTCAAATTCTTGTAGTTGCTCTTTGGACATACTCGGTGAGGGAGCCACATCAGCAGCTTGAGCATTCATAGCAACTGCTTCGTCATAGCAAGCTTGATATTCTTGCTTTTCTAACATTTCATTAAAATGATTTACCTGTTCTTCGATACTTTTTTGGACAGACTGGGTAGTTTTTTGCTTTAGGAGATACATTCCCCCAGACGCGATCGCTCCTAATATTAAAGCTACTCCTAGAGTAGTTAGGTTTTTACGAGATTTTTGAGCCTTAGACATGGAATTTGATTCGGTTTCACGTGAGGTGGATTGAGTTTCTAATTGTGGTTGCTGTTCATTGTTCGTAACTAATTCAGGTAATTCAGGGTGAAAATTGGTTAGATTTTCTGGCGTGTCGATAACTGAGCGATCGTTATTTAAGGATGAGGAATTTATGGATGTGGCTTGAGGCTTTCTGGACAAATTGGCTAATTGAGAAGCACTTAACTGAACTGTTGGAGTATATTCAACTGCTTGTGTTTGACGAATAGCTTCGGGTTTATTTCCCAAACCAGCTAAAGCTGTGATAATTTCTTGAGCCGATTGATAGCGTTCTTTAAAATGATATCTGGTCATTTTGGCAATAATATCCGCTAATTGTGGGCTACATTGAGCTTGTTCGCGCCAAATAATTTCACCGTCTTCATCTTCAATCAACTCGACAGGATGCACTCCAGTTAAAGCCTGGATCGCAATAATGCCCAAAGCATAAATATCGCTGGTGGTACGGGGTTTTCCTCTTGCTTGTTCAGTGGGCATATAACCTCTTGTTCCTACTGCTACGGTTGCAGGAACTAATTGAGTTTGCTCGGCAATAACTTCTTTTACAGTCCCAAAATCTACTAGTACTAGCTTATGATCCCAACTGCGGCGAATTAAATTGTCAGGTTTGACATCACGGTGAATTACGCTTTTTCCATGAATAAAATCGAGGATATTCAAACAATCTATTAGTAGTTCAATAACTTTTCCTTCTGACCAAGGTTTTCCTAAAATAAGTTCTTTACTTAGGGTATAACCTTCTATATATTGTTGCACCAAATAAAATTTCTCATCTTGCTCAAAATATGCCATGAGTCGTGGTATTTGGTCATGAATTCCCAACGTATAAAGAGTTTCTGCTTCTTTCTTAAATAAACGTCTCGCTACTTGAATAAAATTCGGGTCGTCAACGCTAAAATAAAGCTGCTTTACTACACATTTATCTTTATCTGGTAACTGAATATCTTCTGCTAGATAAGTTTTACCAAATCCACCCTTAGCAATATATTTAATTACCCGATAGCGTGAGCCTAAAATAGTTTCCTGCATGAATAAAATAGATTGTTTAATTAGATTTATATATGTTTGATTAATATGTAATTTTAAGAATACAAAATTCTGATTTAGTGAGCCAAAATTCTAGTTTTTATTTCAATATTTCAGCGATTATTGTAAATTAAATAAATTCTACAAACTTTGATAGTTTTATAGAGAGGTGGAGCAATAACTACATTTGCTTAAGTTTTTCAAACTCCGATAATTCTGTAGCCAAACTTTTTTGTTG
Source organism: Coleofasciculaceae cyanobacterium (assembly GCA_036703275.1). Taxonomy (NCBI): domain Bacteria; kingdom Bacillati; phylum Cyanobacteriota; class Cyanophyceae; order Coleofasciculales; family Coleofasciculaceae; species Coleofasciculaceae cyanobacterium. Next base: position 6,102 of record DATNPK010000088.1, read on the forward strand.
AGTTTTGTATTGCTCTAAATTATTTTCAATTCGGATTTGTTGTTTTTCGACTTCCACTAAGCGATCGCTATAGACATCGGTGACAATTTCTAGTCCATCGGTAATTTTGTTTTCTTCTAACTCTAAATTTAAGTTCAGATCTTGAATAACTTTATCTAGTAAGTTTTTAGCAAAAGATTGGTAGTAACTAGAAAGATCTTTCTTGAGTTTTACGCTCGCCTCATCCAACTTGAGATCGTTCTCGCTATTGTAAGCACTGACCAAAAGAAAAATAATTCCAAAAATAAAAATGCCAAACAGCCAAGGATATTGTTTAAAGTAATTAGACAAGCCTTGGGTCATTTGATTTTTACTGGATTTAATACCGACAAAACCCAGTACCAAAGTAAGCATCATCATAATCTGCATCATCTGACTTCTTAGCTGGTTCATAATGTATGCACCGAGAGACTTTTGCTTATGGCTGGTTTCGCAATTAGTTCCTGCAAAAGAGAGGAGAAAATTATCCTGCACGTTAATATCATCGGGAGGAGAAAACGGGGATTGTGATAGGACTTCGGGAATGACATTGGTTTTTTCATTAAGTCTGTCTAGTAAGCCATGCAAACCACCATTACAGTAGACCTGACTGACTTTGTACCATTCTTCTATTGCCCACTTTTCCAGTGAATCTGTACAAAAACCGATAAGACTTGTATTAATATCATCAGAATCGGAGGAATCATCATTTAGCTGAATAATTTTCTGTCCATTTTTCTTTAAAACTACGGGGTTTAAACTATCAACAAAATCCTGAATCTGATAGACGACGCTTTTCTTACTATAGACATCTACAAATGCAGCCTTAGATTGAGCTATGTCTAACTTGATTGCTTTAAAAAACTTATCTTTAGTTTGATTAGCTTCGACGATCGCTTTTTTACTAACTTCCTTAAGATTAATTTCTGACAGGGCTGCTAATTCCTGCTGTGCTTGAGCTAGCTTTTCGGCTAATTCTTGCTGTTGCTGTTCTAAAAAAGGTTCGACGGGTTCGGCTGCACGAACAACTTTAACCGCGATCCGTTTAGCAAGGATATTTTCTGGCTGACGTTTGACGAGATCGCCAAGAATTTTGGTAAATCGTTCTTGTTTTTTCTGTTGTTTAGGGTCTAGGTTATTGTTACCGTCTTCTGTATAAAAAGATTTGAGATAGAGTGGCACTAATTCAAACCTAGGTTCTAAAACATCATTTTTTAACCAGACTTCGATCGCGTTTAGATTTTTTTCCGCTACCTTTGCCACCTCCTCTTTGGGATCGGGGGTATCTACCAGTAAATACTGCCGAGAGATGTAAGTTTGGTTGAGATTTTGCACGAAGTTTTGCACTTCTAGTGCTAGCTGCTGTTTGCTGTCTATCACCACCATTAATAGATCGCAATCCACCACATCCCAATATTCTCGATCTATTTCTAGATCGAGTGGTTCAATTCGGAGCGTAAAAGCTAGTTCTGCTACGTTTTCTCCAGCTTGGGGACAGGCAAGGGTAATAATATCTCCTGAGTTGAGCAATCGAGAGTCTGTTAACCGCTCTCCATTAACAAAAGTGCCGTTGGTACTATGGCGATCGCCAATTTGCCATTGAATAGCCTTTTCTGCTTCTATTAAAGGCTGAACTACTGCATGATTCCAAGATACTCCCTGATAAAGCTGAGGATTAATTTTCACATCAGCTGCGGGTGATCTGCCGATCGCATACTCGCATTTAGAGTTTAATTCAAGATACTGCTGCAAACCAGTAGCATCGGCTAGATTTTGCCTTAATTTTAAGCTCGCACAATGCTGCGGTGCAGTTTGCGTTAATGGTTTGGGGATAGCATCAAATTTTAGTTGAAAAAATTGCTTGAGTTCAGTTTGACTATTAATCAAATCGAAAACAGCCTGAGCTAAAATTGGAGACTGACTGACAATTTGAACTGTGAGTTTTTTCTGATTGAGAGTTTTGTTTAGTTGAGCAAGCTGGCGCGAGATATCGGCTAAATCTTCCCGTTCATCGGCTTTTCTACTCAAAAAAAGCTGAAGATTTTCGATGGTTTGACTTAATTTATCTGCTTTTGGTGGCATGAATTCAACTTACAATTGACTGAATGGCGATCGCCAATGAACTAAATCCTACTTCTCTTCACAGAAACCAACCTATTTAGTTTTGGGCTGGCTAAAATTAGGCTGACAGTATTAGAGATAAAGTGTTAGGAACTTATTTTCATACGAATTTACCGAGTATCTCTTGGATATCGTCAAGAATACCAACTACTGTACCTACGCCAACGTTAGTTAATTCAACCCCGTCAACTAAAGTATCCTTAGCGGTGTCGGCGGCGTCGCTGGTAGTATCTACAAGTTCAGCAATATCCGTGATGGCTTGTTTCAAATCTTCAGCCTTGCCAACAAGATCGCCAAAGATCTCTTCTTGTTGGCTGGTGAAATCGTCCATCGTTTCTTTAGAGGAATTATTGGTTTCCTCTGCTTTAGCTTCCCCTTTTTCCTTCAACTCTGTTTGGATGGTTTCTAGTTGGGTGGCTAAACCTTCTAGCATTTCGCTAAGTTTGTTTGTCGCCTCGTCCGATATTGCTTCTTCAGTTTCGGCGGATTTATCTTCAATTTCCGCTTGAAAATCGGCGATCGCATTGCTGACCTCGTTGGCTAAATTATCCCCCGATTCAGAAAGGCTTTCGGTAAGGTTTTCTTTGACCTCTTCGACCTTAGTTTGGAGATTGGTAATCGTTTCTCTCACCGACTCAAACACATCGTTAAGTTCTGAACCATCACTCTCGGCTTCGTTGCCCAATGCTTGTAACTCGCTAATGGTTTCTTCTAGTTCCTCGCTGGCACTAGCCTGAAGCGATTCGACACTGCTTTCCATGTCAGCAAAACCTTGAGTTACTGCTTCGGACTCCCCGTTCAAATCTTCCCTAGCACTAGAAATACGCTCTAATAATCCTTCTGCCCGTTCTGCCAGACTAGTCCAGTTACTGTCAAATTCTGACGATACCTGGGCTAACTTTTCCCTAGCTGTCGATAAATCTTCGCTGGCTTGGTCAGCGCGATTCATCAATTCTTGTAGCTTGATCACCGTCTCGGCTGCGGTGGTTTCAAAATCTACTGCCATCTGTCATTCTCCTGTTTAATTAATAAAATCTAATAATTGCCAATCTTCCTAATCATTAAAATCTACGTTAAACTTATCGGCTGCTGTTTTCACCGCATCTACTTGAATTTTTAGGGGCATAATTAACAGATCTAAGTTGTCAAATAATGGCTCTAATAACTGTCTTTGAGTTGAAGACTCTTCTTCCGAATCACTGAGCTTTTTCGCCATATCGTCAATCGAACCAGTGATTTCTTCTACTGCCGTGTCGATTAGCTCTTTAATCTCCCCATCAATTGTTTCTTTCGTTTTCTCCATCAGATCGTCCACACCGCCAGACATCATGTCAGCAGTATCGCTGAGGCTACTACTAAAGTTTTGGGCAATGCTGGCAAACTCACTCGCCATGGTGCTGATGTTGCTGCTAACTTCTGACTGTCCTTGGTTAACCTGATCGGTAAATTTATCTACCTCTTGTTCCATCGAACTACTGGCAGACTCTAGCTTTTCTCGTAGGGTGTCGATCTTTTCAATGGTGCTTTCCATTGCCGAGGCTAGCTGTTCTTGACTGTCGTTAATCGCAGTTCGCGCTTCTTCTAATTCGCTGTTGCTTTCCTCTGACTGAGATTTAGTTGATTCGCGGTTGTCGTCGAGCAAGCTTTGATACTGACCTAATTTCTCTTGAGTCGCCTCTACCTCTCCATCGAGTTTTTCAGTAGCTTCGTTGAGAAAACCAGTCAATTCTTGGACGCTAGCTTCAAAACTCTCTACTTGCGATTCAGCTTGAGATTGATGTTCTGCCACCTCTTCTCGCATTTCATTGAGAGCTTGCTGCACCTGTGCCAGAATATCTGCTACCTGTTGCTGTTTCTCTGCCACATTTTCCGTAAGCTGATTTGCCTCGGCTTCTACTTCCTGCGCCTGAACGATAATTCCATCTAAGCGATCGGGAAAATCCATAATTAGCTGAGACATTAAGTCTAATGATTCGCCTAACTGACTCATGGTTATATACTCCTAAAATTTTTGTTAAATACTGATTAAAAAAGATCCATCACCGCCTTGATTGCTCCTGTCGCAACTTTGGCTGCTACGAGCGCTGGCAGCACGGGAGACAAAGCACCAGTAACACTAGCACCAACGCTCATCATCACCGCGTTTTCTACCGCTTCTTGCATCATTGCCTGAACCGAATCTTCGATCGCATCCTGGAAGCTTTCAGTAATCTTGTCTTTCATTTGCTCGCCAGCATAATCTTGGGCATTTTCTAAGACTTCGTTGAGAGTTTGTTTCAGCTTGTCTCCTAATTCCCCTGTATCTTGCCCAAAGGAGGTAAACATCTCTTCAAAGTTAGCGCTTAACTCTTCAAAGCCAGAGCTAATTTCCTCTAGTTGTTCGCCTGTAAGCTCGCTGCTAAAGTCGCCTAAGATAGAGTCAAGGTTGGATTTAAGGGTTTCACCAATATTGTTTGCCACCTCCTCAAAATCACCTTCAGTGTCCGACTGTGCGGTTTCCATTTTCTCCTGTAAGCCTTTAACATTCTCGGTAAAGTCATTAAAAAAGCTTTCTGTCTCTTCTGAACTAGACTCAACGCTCTCTTCCATCTCAGAAATAGTTTCAGCCAGTTGGTTAAACGCTGCTATTACTTCCTCTAGGCTGCTCTCTTGTTCGCTCTGACGGCTTTCGTTTGCCGAACCAAATTCATTTTCGGAACTATCTACCGTTTCGCCACCATTGCCTATCTTTTCTTCTAGTTCGGTTAAGGACTCCTGTAAGCTCGTCATTACGCTTAACATCTCATCGCGAGAGCTAGCAAATTCAGCTTGAGTCTGCTCAAATTCTTGTGTAGTAGCTTCTAAACCTTGAATAATGCTGTCTTTGGCTTCTTCTAGACTAGTATTAGTCGATTCTAGCTGTCCTGAAAGTTCGGTCATTTGCGTCGATGCCAACTCAATCGCGTCGATAATCTGTTGCAGTTTCTCACTAGATTCTTCGACATTCTGGGCTAAAACTTCTGCTGCTGCCATAATGATTCTCCTGTTAATTTATTGATTGGTGCATTGATGCAAAATTTAGCCCAGCAATGCTTTCGCGGTGTCTAATACTGGTCTTACCTCGTCGATTAAGTCGGTAACCTCTGAGATTTTATCGACAATTTCGCCGATGCTACCTTTAAGCAGATCTCCCATTTCTCCCCCCGCACTATCAAGCACAGAGAAAGCCTGAGTTAGCCCTTCGGATGATCCCGTCAGTTCTTCCATCACTTCTTCGGCAAACTTCGAGGCGATCGCGGTAGTTACTCCTTCGGCTAGGGAATCAAAACTGGTTTCTAAATCTTGCTTTTTGCTATCGCTTTCTTCAGCAACGCTAGAGAAGTTCTCTCCTAAAGTTTCTAACTGTTCTTGCAATAGGCTTTCAAGGTCGCTAAACTGTTCTATCAAATCTGCTTTTTTCTCATCAAAGCTTTCTTGAGCAGTGGTAGCAGCCGAATTGTGTTCTTCTAAGTTAGCGTTGGCTGCTTCTTCGTACCCAGCAATCGCTTCCTGTAAAGCATTGATATTTTCTGCAAAAGTATTTAAACCAGAAGTGGTATTTTCCTTTTCCTCTGCTAGCTGTTCTGCCATTTCTGCTTTACGGCTTTTTACTTCTTCTAAACGAGTGCTAAAACGTTCCATAGCTTCGGTTACAGCATCACCAACTTCAGTAATCTTTTCTTGAAAAGAAGTCAGTTTCTCTCTCGTGCTTTCCATTTCAGTTTCTAGAGACTCTTCTGCTGCTTGTAATTCGGCAATAATTGCTGACCAGCTTTCTTGGGCTTCTTGGTTAGCAGTGGTTAGCTCATCGGCTAGATTAGTGGCAAATTCCACAATTTGATCTACCTCATCAAAAGCTTTTTCTGCATCTACTAACAACACTTGAGATTTTTGATCGCATTCATCGATCAGCAAATTAATATCTTCAGCCATTTTTTTAAGAATAAAAAACTTTGGATTAAAGTTAAAAACAATTTTCGATTTAGAGACTTAATTAGGATTTTAATATCTCAGATAAAAGTACGATATCTTGCTAGGAAATATGCAGTTGCTGATAAAAACTATTTAGGCAAATGCATATAAAACAGATTTTATATTTTACTTGTCGAGAAACACTACTCTCTATTCAACCGAATTAAACCGTTTTAATTAAGATTAATTACTACGTTTAAAGCTCTTGCTACCGAAACTGTTTATTGAATAGGAGTATATTATGTTTAGTTCTGAATTTAAAATTAAAACTTCCTTAAATTTTATCGATAAATTCGGATTATAAAACTTAATTTTTTAGATATGTATTTATGAATATAATATCTAATTTCACAAAATAAGCTATGGCAATCAATCTTGGAGAAGAAAAATTATGACAGCTGAGCATAATCGAATTTGGGCTACGCTTACCTTAAAAACAGAGTCAATTAAGCAGTCTGCCGCCAAGAAACATATCCTATCCACAGTAGAAAACACGGTAATTGGTCGCTCTCCAGATTGTCAAATTGCTTTAGATCCTCATGAATTTGTCACCGTATCTCGTCGTCATGCAGAGATAAAATTAGTTGATGCCAGTTGGCAAATAAACGACTTAGGAACAACTAATGGAACTTTAGTAAATGATCGCCCAGTCAGCAATAATCAACGATTGGAATCAGGCGATCGCATTATTTTAGGCGCAAAAGGTCCTGAATTTAGCTTTGAATGTCTTACCCTAAATGCCACCGTGATGGTACAGCCTACCGAAATAGAGGTTGATATACCCGAACCAGAACCTAGTCCATCTAAATCGGAGAATAAACCGATAGAAACTCCCGAAGTTGTAGTAGCCAATGTCACCATTCCTGCTGTCCAAGAAATTGTTAAAGACCCCGAGCCAGCACAAGCACCTATAGCCAAGAATGCTAAGGATAAAGTAAAAGAAAAAAAGCTTTCTGCTGAAAATGAATCTATTGCCGAACCTAAACCCGAAGCCAAAAAACATACTCCCGCTAGGGCTGTAGACAACGCCACCGTTTCCAAGACAAAAACTACTTCTGTTTCTAAGTTAGTTAACACAAGCCCAAATACTCTCGCTTTTGATTCTGGGAAAAGCTTATGGAATTTAATATCTGCAACAGAACTATGTCAAATAGCAGAAAAATCTCAGTCAGTATTAGCCCTGGCGTTTAGCCCAGATGCTCAAGTATTAGTCAGCGTAGCCAAAGATAAAACCATTAAACTATGGAATATTTCTAACCAGACAGAAATTGCCACTTTGACAGGACATAAATTAGCAGCAAATGCTATAGCATTTAGTCCCGACGGACAGATATTGGCTAGTGCTGGAGCAGACAAGACAATTAAGCTTTGGAATATTGACAATCAAGCAGAAATCGCTTCTTTTTCGGGACATAAATTAGCCATTGAATCTTTAGCATTTAGTCCCGATGGACAGATATTGGCTAGTGCTGGAGCAGACAAAACAATTAAGCTTTGGAATATTGACAATCAAGCAGAAATCGCTTCTTTTTCGGGACATAAATTAGCCATTGAATCTTTAGCATTTAGTCCCGACGGACAGATATTAGCTAGTGGCAGTAAAGATAAAACAATTAGATTGTGGAATGTCGCCAATCAAGAAGAAATAGCAGTGCTTGCTGGTCACAAACAAGGAATTAGCAGTATTAATTTTAGCCCCGACGGGCAGACTATAGCTAGTGCTGGAGCAGACCAAACAATTAGATTGTGGAACAAAAAAACGCAACTAGAAATAGCTGCGATCGCTACTCCTAGTTGGCAAACTGGCGCGATCGCGATCGCAGTTGATGGGAAAACCTTGGCAGGCATTGACGAACAAGGCGCGATCAGATTATGGCAGATTTAATCAAATTCATAATTTTCTATTCGGTTTCTCCAAACCATTTTTTATAAATCTCATCGTAAGCACCACTTTCGACGATGGATAGTATGGCTTGATTAATTTCTTCTCGGTAAGGACTATTCGTCTTCAAAGCAATACCATAACTTTGCCGTTCAAAAGTCGAACCAACAACCTTCGCTTTACCCACACCATCTCGCGCAGCATAATTTTGGAGTACAGGCGCATCATAAACTACGGCATCTACCTTTAATTCTTCTAAAGATTGAAAGGCATCTTCTATCAACTCATATTCAATTTTTTTCATCGGACGATTGGCTAAATATTCTTCTGCGGTACTTCCTTTGACTGTTGCCACTCTTTTGCCGTTAAGATCTTCCAATCCCTGAACAGAACTTTCTAGCTGCTGTACTGTTAAAGCCGAACTGACTGAAGCAGTAAAATAAGAGACTAACAAGACTCCTGTAAACATCCAGATAGTTGCAACTATTCTACCTGCAACACCAATAGGGGCTTTATCTCCATAACCAACAGTGACTACGGTTACCACAGACCACCAGCAGGCTTCCCATATTCCCTTGAAATATTCTTGGGGGAACATTTCAGGGTTGTTTTTCCGCTCAAAAAACCAAATTAAATGAGCAGAAATGCTAATTACTATTAGCAACACCCCGATAGTTTTCAGTAAAATCGGCGAAAAAATCAGCCAAAGAAAAGTGTTAACGGGAGAAGGTTCAGAATGTATAGGAACTAATATTTGCAATCCCGATTCAAAAAAAGAATGAGAGAAGTCTACGATTTTCTCTCGTTCAGAAGTGATCGTAATACCTGCTAGCGCAATATCAGTATTACCCGAACTTACTGATTCTAAAAGATCTGTAACCGTTTTTTCACCATATAACTCATATTCTAATTCTAGTTCTTCAGCTATTTCTCCCCAAAGCTCGATACTAAAACCAATGTATTCACCATCCTGTACAAAAGCAAAAGGTGCAAAAGGTTTTGTACCGACTCTCAAAATTTCAGATAATACAGGTGTTTGGATAATAAAGACTAAAAACGAAGATATTAATCCAGATAAGCTCCAGCAAGCAATATTATTGCATTGAGACAGTCTATTAAACATCAAATTTTATAATTTTATAATACTCTTGCTTTTATTTCGACTCTTCAATACCAACAAATTAAATATTAAACGGTTTTTTTGAAAGAACCGATCGAGTTTTATTGATTTGAGTGTAGCATCCAAATCCACGGAGTACACAACCATATTCTTTACTAAACTATTTTTACACCCCAAAAATTGACGTTAGTGTAAAGTATCTTTGATTTCTAATTGTTAAAAAAAACAACCGTTTTTTTTAACAATTCGGATATATGCGATCGCTCTTGTCGAAAATTGGCGATCTCTATTGTTGTTTAGCTAAACCTCCAGAAGATTTTTTGACCAAAGAGCGTAAGATAGATGAAAGAGAAGAATAGTTATCTTTCATCATGTACAGAGATGGTCATATAATAAGGCGTACAGCGATTTATCCAAGTTCGGATAGCATTCCCCCACTTACCCCCCAGATGGAGTTAAAACTTATTCAAATGTGGCTGCATGGCAAGTCAGGAGCTAGTCGCGGAATTGGGGCAGCAATTGCCAAAAAAATGGCAGAATTGGGAGCAAACGTGACATTTACTTACTCTAAATCTCAAGAACAAGCTTAGGCTATGGTTAAAGAGATTGAAACTAAAGGTGTTAAAGGATTAGCGATTCAGGCTGATGTTATGGAAGCCGAAGTAATTTTAGCAATTCAAAAAGCTATATCGACGTTGGGAGCGATCGATATTTTAGTTAATAATGCAGGAATTTTTGAGCTTAAATCAATTACTGAAAGTAGCTTAGCAGATTACGAACGAACTGAAAAAGTTAATATCAAAGCCGTTTTTGCTGCCACTATGGAAGCCGGTCAAATCTATGCTAGCAGAAGGGCGTATTATTACTATTGGCAGTGTAAACACGGATTTTATAACTTTTCCTGGTGGTTCACTTTATGCAATGAGTAAAGCTGCCGTACAAATGATGACCAAAAGTTGGGCGCGAGATTTGGGCGATCGCTTATTAAGAAGATAAATAATGAGAAAGCCCCGGTTAAAAATATATTAAGGGTTTTGAAGAATAAAAGTTAAAAATAATTAAAAGTAGTTTGAAATAACTGGTTAAAATAGTAGCATTTTTGTAAAAGCTATAATTCTTAGCTCAATCATAATCGGTCTTCTTTCAGAAATAGTTTCTAAACCATACTTACAGAATATTACATTTACCTCGGCGCAATGCCTATAAAGAGGAAAATATGAAAACTCCCACTCAAATCATTACAACAAACACTGATGAAGATGGAGATGGCATCATCGATTCTCGTTCTTCAAACACAAACACTTACGATCAAAGGGGTAATCTACTAACTGGTATTTCTGAAAATGATTACAATGCAGATGGCATCATCGAGTATCGTTTTTCAAGCACGAACACCTACGATCAAAAGGGTAATCTACTAACTAATGTTTCTGAAGATGATGACGATGGAGATGACAGCATTGATTATCGTGCTTCAAGCACGAACACTTACGATCAAAAGGGTAATCTACTAACTAGTGTTTCTGAAAATGATTACAATGCAGATGGCATCATCGAGTATCGTTTTTCAAGCACGAACACCTACGATAAAAAGGGTAATCTACTAACTAGTGTTTCTGAAAATGATGACGATGCAGATGGCAGCATCGAGTATCGTTCTTCAGGCACGTATACCTACGATCAAAAGGGTAATCAACTAACTGGCGTTGTTGAAAATGATGACAATGCAGATGGCATCATCGATTCTCGTGATTCAAGCACGAACACCTACGATCAAAAGGGTAATCTACTAACTAGTGTTTTTGAAACTGATGACAATGCAGATGGCATCATCGATTCTCGTGATTCAAGCACGAACACTTACGATCAAAAGGGTAATCAACTAACTTACGTTTATGAAAATGATAATGATGGAGATGGGAGCATTGATTATCGTTCTTCAAGCACGAACACTTACGATCAAAAGGGTAATCAACTAACTAGTGTTTTTGAATATGATTACGATGGAGATGGCATCATCGATTCTCGTGATTCAAACACGTATACCTACGATCAAAGGGGTAATCTACTAACTGATGTTTTTGAAAATGATAGCGATGGAGATGGCAACATCGAGTATCGTTCTTCAGGCACGTATACCTACGATCAAAAAGGTAATCAACTAACTGGCGTTATTGAATATGATTACGATGGAGATGGCATCATCGATTCTCGTTTTTCAAACACGTATACCTACGACAAAAGGGGTAATCTACTAACTGATGTTTATGAAAATGATAACGATGGAGATGGCATCATCGATTATCGTTCTTCAGGCACGTATACCTACGATCAAAAGGGTAATCCACTAACTGGGGTTTTTGAATATGATAACGATGGAGATGGCACAATCGATTACCGTCAGGAAACACTCTATGAATATTTGAATGGAAGTGAATATTTAATCGGAGTTTCCACCCCTGAACTTGAAGTTTTTGCCGATAATTCGATTGATTCTCAAGTTAATCCATTAAGTGAACACTTTGATCTACCTTTGACAGTTGCTGAGTTTTGAGAAATAGTCAGGGTTAGAGCGATCGCATTTTAAATTGTCTCAAGAATAGCTGGTACAAAGTTTTTGAAGACATGGATATAGATCCGCCTAAATAGGAAACTTCTAATCAAGGAGGTTATGACTTGGGAACGGGTAATAAACCTCTAAATGGAGACTATGACATTGATGAAGGAATAATCATTAAAATCTCTAAAGACGATTATCCCGATTCAGTCAAAGTAAAAAAATGGGTCTATGATGCCTTATACGGGCATACCAAAAGCGTGGAAATTAGAAGGCTTTGTGTTATTGTTTTCTACCAACAAGACGAAGAACCTCTTTATCATGTCGATTTAGCAGTCTATTGTGAATCAGACGATAAAATTTATTTAGCTAAGGAAAAACTTAACTCTAGCGAAGAGAACAAAATTTAGGAAGAAGCAGACCCACACGGGTTAAGTAAACTTATCAAGGAACACTATAGCGATCGCGATGACGATAAACAATTTCGTCGCATTATTCGCTATCTCAAAAGATGGAAAGATGTTCAATTTTCCCAAGATGGCAATGCTGCACCTATTGGAATTGGAATTACTATAGCTGCATATTACTGATTTAAGCCTGAGAAAACAGTAATTGATGTATTTGCAAACACTTAGAAATATAATGACCTAGAAGCTCTCAGTCAGTTTGTTCGGAAAATAATTAACAACTTTACTACTGTTTGGCAGGATGAAGAGTCTCTCGAACGTTTGAAGGTTATTTTGCCTGTAGTTCCAGAATGCGATCTTTTCAGCAAGATGAGTAATAGTCAGATGACAAACTTCAAGAATAAGCGGGAAAGTTTACAAAAAGCTTTTAAAAAAGCCGATCCGACAGAAGCTTGCAAACTACTTCAGAAACAATTTGGTGATGATTTTCCCGTCCCAAAAAAGAAAGATACCGCCCAAAAACGCTCTAAAGCGATTGTTTCTTCTAGTGCTTCAGCTTGAATGTTAGAAATTTCCGAACGAGTATCAATTCTTCACGACTTAATACAGAATGGTTGTCTTCAACAGGCTCGTATTCTTTCAGACGATGAATTAAAAAATATAGCAAATCGAGGAGTAGTAGCTGGTGTAGAAGGAGAAATTGAAATAAACGGGGAAGAAATTTCTTTGTGGGTTGGAATTAGGGAAAACTTTCCCCTTACCCTACCAATAATTTTTCTACAACCAGCAAATGTCTTAGGAAAGATTCCTCATCTCGAAGAAGATGGTTATCTTTGCTATCTAGATTCTGAAGGTTTATTTCTCGATTCTAGCAACCCTGTCGGAATCCTCGTTGAAGCAGTTGAGCAGGCAATTGAATTATTAGAAAAGAGCGTAAGTGGCGAAAACAAATGGGATTTCATGGACGAGTTTCATGCCTATTGGCTACAGCTGGGTTCTAAAACTAAGTTTCTTGCTGCTTATTTACCCGTAGACATTACCTTGCGTAAGATATACGCATATCAAGATGGCGATCGCTATGTTTTGGTAGCAAACAAAATAGATAGCGCGTGTGCTTATTTTAACCATCGAAATAAGAAAATCGATTCTTATATGCGCCATACTGGACTATATATTCCACTAGAAGTAGGAACTTTTCTAACTCCACCAACCCCTGATAAACTTTGGACTCTCAGCGATTTACAGGAAATAATTCGCAAAAATGTGTCAGCAGATAATCAAGAAAAACTGCGAGAGTATCGAGTTAGAAAAAATAGATCGGAAGAATTGGTAATTATGGGAATTCCCCGTCCCCAAGACGGAATGACACTTATCGGTCTAGTTTTTTCTGATGTAGGCGAGGAACATCCTTTAATCGCTGGTAATTCTACAAAAGTTCCTACACCTATAAATGCCCAAAGATACGATCTTGATTATTTACTTCCTCGTGGCGATGCTAATCGAGATCTTAATGAAATTAAGGCTTTGGTTGTAGGATGTGGTGTTGTTGGGGGAAATATTTTAACATCACTGGTACAAGCTGGTATTAGACATTTAACTCTCATCGATCCAGATATTTTGAAACCTGAAAATATCTATCGCCACCCTATGGGGAAATGCCAAGAAAACCAGTATAAAACTCTAGCTATCGGCATTGGTAGATTAGGGTATGATTTTTACTGAGTGTGATCGCAAATTAAATAATTAACCATAGTTGAACATCAATGCAATGTCCTGAATGTAAATCTACTCACATAAACAAAAATGGAAATAAGAAGGGTAAGCAAAACTATATTTGTGTTGAATGCGGTCGGCAATTTCTAGACTGTTATCAAACATCCAGAGGTTACTCTGACCAATTTAAGCGAGAGTGTTTAACAATGTATGTTAACGGTATGGGTTTAAGAGAGCCCGTGCATGATTCCCGTGCATGGTATATCCGTAGGTGTATCCGTTCAGGGACACCTTCGGACGATGCCCTAAAGGACTAGCTTCGCGACGCGAAGCTAGTCCTTTAGGATACCGCTCCGAGACCGAAGGGAATCCTTTAGGGCATATGCTTTAGTATATGCTTCGCGTCACAATAGGAAGAGTGAAGAAAGTGAGCCATGTTGCAGTCATGAGTTGGGTCAAACAAGTTGGAGAATTATTACAGTCACGCTTATGAGCCTGAAGTAATTCCTCAAGTGGGAGAGCTAGACGAATTAGAGACGTTTGTGGGTTCAAAAAAAATAAACTCTGGCTTTGGACAGGGCGCGAATGCGCCCAGTGCCTTGCTTGGCAAGGTCAGATGCGTAAGCATCGCGTAGATCATTTTAAACCAGGTATTTTAAGCTGGGTTGTAGGAGATCATAGTGCAGAAACATTTGAGCCACTATGGGACATCGTTAACAAGTGGAAATGCTATTTTTATATCACCGATGGCTGGAAAGTCTACCCAAGTTTTATTCCTGATGGAGACCAAATCATCTGTAAAACTTACATGACGCTTGGTTGAGGGAGAAAATACTAGACTAAGACACTACCTTGCCCGATTGCACCGAAAGACGCTTTGTTACTCTAAATCTGAAACAATGCTGAAACATTCGATTCGACTACTCATTCACTATCTTAAATTTGGAGATGTCCCTGTTCCTTATATAGAAAATAATTTTTCTTCTTAGCGATCGCTTTGCGCTCTTTTTAGACCTTCATTTACCAACGCCAGAATATTGTATGCTGTTCATGATTATTGAGCGATTCCAAGACAATGATATGCTGCCAATTTATCAGCGTGTTCGCGACGAAGGAAGAATGTTTCCCGAAGGTCTTGAATATGTTGATAGCTGGGTTGAACCAAACTTCAGTAGGTGTTTTCAGCTTATGAAATGTAATGACCTACGTTTGCTTCAGGAATGGATTTTAAAGTGGCGTGGTTCGGGAGCAAATGATTGAGATTGTCCCAGTAGTCAGCAGCCAAGAAACCAAAGAAGTTATCGAACCACTGCTCGATCAATTGTAATTCACTTCGGATAGTCCAAGTAATAATGCGATCACTCTTTCTGGAAATCATACCCTAATTTACCAACGCCTCAATAGTTCTTCTGTCTTTGCATTGGGGTCTAATCTAAAGTCCAAACATTTATTAGTTTCCACATTCGAAAAATGAACTGCACAGATTAAGTAGGGATTATGAACAGAAAGGGAACAGCGATGCCTTTATGCGAAGCGGTATGCCACGGCACTAGCTTCGCGTCGCAAATCATGCACGGGCAATCGCAATCTGAAATTTTAGGAATAGCAAAAACTATTAATAACCGATAACAACTCTAACCGTCTCCAGTCCCATGTTAAGAAATTAATTTGTTGTCTCGTACATTTTCTGCGGTTGATGGAGCGAACCATCCCAGAAGACTATTTCGTACTGATAACAGAGATCTCTAACGTAGTAAACCACCAAGACAGCACCGTTAATACTGGTCAAATGTTCGAGCTTCATAGTTTTATTTAAGGTTGGATAAATCTAACCGAATCATACTATTAGTATAGTTTTTTCCACCAATTCAACTAATTACTTTCCGTGTACAAAGCACTGCCAAATATGGGATGTAAGCCACACTTCTGGATTTTTTTTGAATTGGCGATCGCTTCGCGTCGCACCCGAATGGTGTTCACGATTGTAAGGACTATGCCATGAACTACGTCGAACTGCACCGTAAACATGGCTTGGAGGTCAAGATGTCCTAAAGCATACCGCTTCGCATATGTAGTGCTTTTTGCTACGATACGCCAGAGAATAGAACAGCCCGTTTGAAGTTGGAGAGTGAGTTGATTAACAGATGGCAGTCACCGTTTAATAAGGAAAATTGGAATAAGTACGCTAAGCCGTTTGGTTAGATTTAGAACAAGGCGATCGCTTTAATCGATAAACAACACCGTGATACTTTCTGACACTCAATTCTATTTGATTTTAGGTGTGAATGCAGCTTCTATAATAGATGCAAAAATTTTAGTTACGTGTAAAAAAAAATCAGACCATGTATAGATTGTTACTTCATTAATTCAAAATCACTATATATCTATTTAGTATTTTTGTTCTTAATTAATGTGGCAGCTAAAGTACGGAGTCAAACCCGAAGGCGAACTGATAACTATTGAAGAGGTAACTTCGGGAAAAACTAATCTTGTCTGTCCCTTCTGCGATCGCGATTTGGTGGCAAAAAAAGGTAAGATAAAGCAACATCACTTCACTCATACGGGAGAAACTTGTCTAAGAGTCAAGAAAAGGCAAGCTTCCATCGCTGCCACTGTATGATAATTTTCATCTTCAGCTATCAGCCCAACACTTTCAACTATTAAAAGATTTATGGCGCGAATACGGACATACCGATTATCCCATTATTACCGTTCCCTTTGAATTACAGTTGAAAAAACTCTTTAACCCAACACCACAGGGATATTACTTTACCAATTTGGGTAAGATTCCCGTCGGTGGACTATCTCTATCAAGGTTCAATCAAATACAAGAAGCGCTAATGCTTTCCGAGCTAGCCAGAATGACTAATGCGGTAGAAATTGCCAGAGGGATTAGTTCGACCTTGTTAGAAGAAAAATTAGCCTATTTAAAGTTTTATCGCCAACAACTACACCGAATATTGCAGTTTACTCTCTATTTTCTTCAGATAAAGTGCGATGGTAAAACTTTGCACAACATAGGCGTGACCAGTAGACGGATGTGCGATCGCCTCCCAGAGATCGAGAGAGATTTAAAACAACACTATTCAGACATAAGTATTGATGTACTAGTTACTTGGCAGCATAGAGGTAATGTTGAACTTTACTTCAAACATCGCTATAAGGAGAAGAACTATCGCATCGGCAAACTGACTGAATACTATAAGTTTGATGTCACACTAGTTTTAGAAGATTTGTGTTCGATGCAGCCGAAAGTTTTAGAAGGAGAAGAATTATCGATCTGTAAAGAGTCATTTAGTTCATTTTCTCCCACCATAAAATTATGACAACTGAAGAGGAAAATACTAAATGGTTTCGAGATCGCCTTCTAACCTGGGCAAAGTGTAACTTAAGAAACTATTCCTGGCGCAGAACTACAGACCCATACTTTATTCTGGTTGCTGAGTTTTTGTTACAGAGAACCGATGCAGATACAGTAGCACCTATTTACAAGATTTTTGGTAGTGCGAAAGATGTAAGGATAGAGAAAATAGCAGGCGGATTAGGATGTCAATAAATTGTCCTTGATGTGAATCAAGGCACGTTGTAAAAAATAGCAAAATACATAATAGTAAACAGAATTACAAGTGCCGTGACTGTGGCAGACAGTTTGTAGAGAACCGACAGCAAAAGATTATAAGCCAATCGACGAAAGATTTAATTGACCAGCTTTTATTGGAGAAGATTCCATTGACAGCAATTGGCGCCAGTTACAGACGT